>NZ_AP019659.1 GCF_009938225.1 Vibrio ponticus | reverse complement strand
CTTCTCTGGGGGATGGCGAAACTCGTTTTATCGAATCAAGCAAAGTAACCGAGCAGCTGCAAGAGGTACTGGGTCTTTTTGATGTGATTGTTGGTACAGAAGAAGAGTTTCATATTTGTGGTGGCTCTATTGATACCGTTGAAGCATTAAAGGCTGTTCGCCAAGTATCAGACGCTGAGCTTGTATGTAAACGTGGCGCGCTAGGTTGTTCCGTTTACACCGATGCAATTCCAGCAACGCTCGATGAAGGTATTACCATTACGGGTGTGCGCGTTGATGTATTGAATGTGCTGGGTGCAGGCGATGCGTTTATGTCAGGTCTGTTGCGTGGCTACATTAACGGTGAAGGTTGGGAGAAAGCTTGTGCGTATGCGAATGCATGCGGTGCACTTGTGGTCTCGCGCCATGGTTGTGCGCCAGCCATGCCAACTAAATTGGAACTCGACAACTATCTAGCTAGAGCAGAAAGTGTGAAGCGTCCAGACTTGGATTCCGAACTTAACCATCTGCATCGTGTGACAACTCGTAAACAGCAGTGGCCTGAGTTGTGCGTGATGGCGTTCGACCACCGCATTCAGTTTGTCAATATGGCTCGTGAAGTCGGCGCTGATGTTGCACAAATTAAACCGCTGAAAAAACTCATCTTAGAGGCTAGTCGTCAAGTCAGTATTGAAGCCGATCTTATTGGTAAGTCGGGTCTATTGTGTGACAGCTCGTTTGGTCAAGATGTATTGAATGACATTACTGGTGACGGATGGTGGATTGGTCGTCCGATTGAACTACCAGGTTCACGTCCGCTGAAAATGGAACACGGCAATATTGGCTCTCAGTTGATCGATTGGCCAAAAGAGCACGTCGTGAAGTGCTTGTGTTTCTACAATCCAGAAGACGAGTATCAAATTCGTTTAGAGCAAGAACATCAAGTGCGTGAAGTGTATGAAGCGTGCTGTAAGTCTGGTCATGAATTGTTGCTTGAAATCATTCTACCGGAAGGGATTGAGAAGAGTGACCAGCTGTATTTCCGAGCCATGACTCGCTTCTACAACCTCGGCATCAAACCAGATTGGTGGAAACTACCACCATTAGCTGCACAAACATGGGATCAAGTATCTGAGCTTGTGAACGCAAGAGATGAGCACTGTCGTGGCGTTGTTATCCTAGGTCTAGATGCCCCACAAGAGGAGCTAGCGAAAGGGTTTGCTCAAACTGCCGGGAAAGACATCGTGAAAGGCTTTATGGTGGGTCGTACCTTATTTGGCGAACCGTCGCGTGAATGGCTTGCTGGTCAAATTAGCGATCAGACACTTATCAATAAAATTAAAATCAATTACCACAATCTGATCGAACTTTGGAATCAGCAACGTGGTTAAAAATTAGTGAGACAAACGGAGAATTTATAATGGCGATTCAACTAGGTATCAACCCTCTAACTTGGACTAACGACGATATGCCTGCTCTAGGTGCGGAAACTCCACTAGAGACATGTCTAACAGAAGGTAAACAAGCAGGCTTTGCTGGTTTCGAACTGGGCAACAAATTTCCTCGTCAAGCGAGCGTACTCGGTCCAATTTTGGATGCGCATGGTCTAAAACTTGTGTCGGGTTGGTATTCACTTGAGCTATTAACGCGTTCTGTTGAAGAAGAGATTGAAGCTGTACAAGATCACTTAGTACTGCTTCGTGAGCTTGGTTCAACTGCAATGGTTGTATGTGAAGTGACAAACTGTATTCACGGTGCAAAAGATACACCAGTGCATCTGCGTCCTCAGTTCCCAGCAGAACAATGGGAAGAGTACGGCAAGAAGCTGACTGAGTTTGCAAAATACACACAAAGCCAAGGTGTGAAAATTGCATACCACCATCACATGGGTACCGTGATTGAAACGGCAGAAGATGTCGATAATCTAATGAAGCATACTGGTCCGGAAGTCGGTCTACTACTAGATACTGGTCACTTAACATTTGCAGGAGCAGATCCAGTAGAAGTGGCTCGTCGATGGGCTGATCGTATCAACCACGTTCACTGTAAAGATGTTCGTAAAGATGTGTTGGCTGATGTGAAAAATCGCAAGTTAAGTTTCCTTAACTCTGTACTAGAAGGTGTTTATACCGTTCCTGGCGACGGCTGTGTCGATTACCCTGCCGTCTTTAAAGTACTGAAAGATGTAAACTACAGCGGTTGGTTGGTCGTAGAAGCTGAACAAGATCCTGCGATTGCTCATCCACTAACCTATGCGACGCTTGGTTACAACAACCTAGAAAAACTAGCAAAAGACGCTGGTCTTATCTAGTTCGTTATGTGGAATAAAAAAAGCACCCTTTGTGGTGCTTTTTTTAATGGGAACGAAAAATTATGGATGCTCTTTTCATTACTGACCCTTGGTTTTACTGTACAGCAATTCCGGCAATACTCATTTTTGGTATTGGGAAAGGCGGTTTAGGCGGGGCTCTTGGTATCGTGGCAGTACCGTTAATGTCATTAACCATCGCTCCTGTTCAGGCTGCCGCAATAATGTTGCCTATCTTATTGCTGATGGATGCTTTTGCCGTTAAGCACCATTATCGCTCTATCGATTGGCAAATCGTTAAACAGATGCTGCCGGGAATGGTCATAGGGGTCGCAGCAGCAGGCATGTTTATGCTCTCTTTTTCAGAGGCATTGATCAGAGTGGGGATTGGGTTGTTGTGCTTGTACTTCTCTGCCAGATATTTTTTATCTTATCGACGACGTGACGAAGAGAACGCTCATTTAATGGCTACGCCGTGGGGGTTTTTAAGTGGCTTTGCTAGCACAGCGATACATGCAGGCGGTGGTCCTGCGAGTATCTATTTCTTGTCGTTGAAAATCGACAAAGTAGTACTTATTGCAAGCATGGCGGCTTTTTTTGCTTTAACCAATGTGTGTAAGTTAGTGCCGTTCTACCTGCTTGGAGAACTTGAAATCGCTAACATGGCAACAGCACTTTTGTTGATGCCTATCGCGCCAATTGGCGTCAAAATGGGGGTTTGGCTACTGCATCGTTGCAGCAATGAAACTGTGTATACCTTATGTTACTCTTTGCTCGTTCTTTCTGGGTCGAATCTATTTATTGATGGTGTTGCGGCACTGTAATTGAAAAGGAGATTTTGCTCATCGATTGAGGCATTCGGTTGGTGAGCGAAAGGGCCATTTGTTCCTTTCCAGCACGTTCCCCTTTGATGTCTCTCATTCTGTCCGGTCAATGTTTACTCGAACAGAACGCTGTCAGGTTATGTTAGCGTATAATGAACCAGTGTAGTGGGAGGGAATCAGCGATAAATAAAAAACCACCACTGCGTGACAGTGGTGGTTAAGAGTGATGTTGTTGATAATTACTCGGAAGAGGCTCGCATCATGCGTACACGTGGACTATTCATCAATACACGTGCAATTTGCCAGAATACATAACCTAATGCGCCGGCTGCTAATACGTAATAGGTGGTCATCAACCAACCCGGTACGTTATGGGCGAGGAAAATGTACATTGACACTGAAGAGAGTGTGATTAACACCGCTACGGCTGGCGTCATTGACCAAGGCGTAATATCTACTTGCTCGGTGTAGACGTCGACGTGCGCTTCTTGAGGGTAGAAGTAACCTACAGCCAGCATAAATATGACGTTCGCGACAAACAGCGCCCCAACTAAGTGGAAGAAGTGAATATCAACGGTGAAGACGAAGTTAAATAGAATGTAAGCTGATACACCGAAAAGTAGGCCCAATTTCGCCGCAATAGCCGGGACTCGTTTGGTTAACAGACCAACCAAAACCACACTTAGAATAGGTGAGTTAAATAACCCTTGAAGTTGCTGAATTAAGTAGAACAATCCATTTGGGGCGTTAGCGACAAGCGGCGCAACAATCATTGAGATCAGTGCTAACGACAAGCCAAACCATTTACCAAATTTAACTAACTGCTCTTCCGTTGCGTCTGGGCGTAGGCTCTTCTTGAAAATATTAACAGTGAACAGCGCAACGGATGAGTTGAGACCGCCACTGAAAGTAGAGAATACCGCCCCAACAACCACCGCGGCGAAGAAACCAACCAGCATTTCAGGCAGTACAATTTGTACGAGGCTCGGGTATGCATGATCAGGGTTACTGATTTCACCATTGAAAATGTGGAAGGCAATAATACCTGGAAGGATAATAATACTAGGGATCATCAATTTAAAGAACGCACACAGCAGTACGCCTTTTTGACCTTCTGCTAAGTTTTTAGCACCCAGCGCTTTTTGTACAATCGATTGGTTGGTACACCAGAAGAACATATTCGATACGATCAAGCCGGTAAATAGTGTCGAAAACGGCACCATAGAGTCTTCATCACCAATGGAATTAAACTTATCAGGGTTCGCTTCATATACCTCAACTAAGCCACCCCAAACGTCACCATCACCCACATAAGCCAGTGCAAATAACGTAACTAACAAACCACCAAGGATCAAGCCAACGCCATTGATAGTATCGGCTACGGCGATCGCTTTAATACCACCAAAGATAGCGTAAAGAGCCCCAATGCTGCCAACGCCCCACACCATGACCCAAAGCGCGGTGGTTTTATCTACATCGAACACATTGGATACTTGGAATAAGCTCTCGAGTGCAATTGCGCCGGTATAAAGCACAATTGGCAGTAGAGAAATTACGTACATAGCAAGGAAAAGGATGGATGTGATAGTTAGTGTTTGTTTGTCAAAACGTTTTTCTAGGTATTCTGGAATGGTAGAAATACCCAGCTTGAGATAGCGTGGTAAGAAAAATATGGCGAATAAAACGATGGTCATCGCAGCCATGACTTCCCAAGCCATAACGATAAATCCGGTTCTAAATGCTAATCCATTAAGCCCAACTAAGTGCTCGGTGGAGAGGTTCATTAATAACATTGAACCGCCAATGTAGATACCGGTTAAAGAGCGTCCTCCGAGGAAGTAACCTTCCGATGATCCTGTTACGTCAGTACTGCGGGTTTTGTAATACGCAAACCCTGCGACAAATAAAGTAAAACCAATAAATGAAATAAAAGCGAGCATGGTACCTCCAGTAGCTTTTATTACGACCCCGCGTCCTTAACTATGCAGAGCCTGGTAAGCCACCTAGGTATGACCTAGGTGGGAGCCGTATGGTATAGAGCTTTATAGTGCGATTTCTTTACCTGTTAGAAGAGATTCAAGAGCTTTGTCTGCCATTAGCAACGCTTGTTCACCGTCAAAACCGCTGCATTCGGGTTGGGCTTTACCTGACAATACATCAACAAAGTGCTGCCATTCTGCGCGGTAAGCTTTCTCATAACGCTGTAGGAAGAAATGTTCTGGTTTAGCCGCGACACAGCCTGGTTCACCCCAAACTTCAACGGCATCTTCAAGGATATTGTTCGCACGAAGTAAACCATTCTCACCGTGCAGTTCGATGCGTTGGTCGTACCCATAGCCTGAACGGCGACTGTTAGAGATCGTAGCCATTGCTCCTGACGGGAACTTCATCACGATAAATGCAGTGTCGATATCACCAGCAGCCCCGATAGCTGGGTCGACTAAATTACTGCCTTGCGCATAGATTGAAACTGGATCTTCACCCATGATGAAACGCGCCATATCGAAATCATGAATCGTCATGTCGCGGAACATACCGCCAGAAACTTTCACGTATTCTGCTGGCGGTGGGGATGGATCGCGAGAAGTGATCAGTAGGCTTTCTGCTTTACCAATGGTACCAAGGCTTAGTTGTTCACGTACCTTTCTGAACTGAGGGTCATAACGGCGGTTAAAGCCAACAAAGAGAGGAACGTTACACTCATCAACGATTTTTAAGCAATCACGTACACGCTCAAGATCTAAGTGAACTGGTTTTTCACAAAAAATGGCTTTGCCTGCTTTCGCCGATAATTCAATTAACTCTGCGTGAGTATCCGTTGCAGAAGCAATAAGAACGCCATGTACATTTGGATCAGACAGTGCTTCATCGATAGTTTGAATTTTTGCACCATATTTTGTGGCTAACGCTTCGGCATTTACCGTGTAAGGGTCACTGACTGAATAAAGTGTCGTTTCTTTGTGGTTGGCGATGTTCACAGCATGGACTTGACCAATACGACCTGCACCAAATAGAGCGATATTGTACATAGGATATGTTCCTCATTAATTATATTAACCACTCTTATCTTCTTAGAGCCAAAGTGTTATCTGTGTCTCATGTAGGGTGTGAAGGATAAGAGCATGTCTCGTTGTGGGACACATTAACAATGAAAATTATGTTTCACAATATTAATTAATGAAACGTACGTTTTTTGGTTTAATATTGTGACCTTGGTAGTTTTTTGCTCGATGATTGATGGGCGATATGGCGAGGCACACAGTGTTTTTTTTGGCTTTTCTTTTGTTAAGATCTTGATTTTGTTGGTTTTTATTGTCATTTGAGTGAGCAAGATCAAATAATGCCAAATGACAAGTGGTTGATTTGTTGCGCAATTTGGCGATTTGGTTCTTGAAATTGTGCTTTTTTGTTAATTGACGGGTGTTATCACTGGGTGAGAGAGGGGGTGGTGGTGGAGATAAATAGATTCTAACGTTTGATTTTTAACCATATATATCATGTAGATATGTGCTTTATTAGGACATATTTAGAGACCAATTGCTTGCGACGATAAGTCAGTAAAGCAAAATAGGTATGAAAACGTTGCCTAACTCACTAAATGATTATTTTGATTTGGTAAATTAGAATTATGAAATGTATATTTCATTTGAAGCGTTCATTTCATTTTAATTTGTAACGTTCATGGTTACCGCTTGAGCGTGATGCTAGCGCAAGGTTTTTTATCCTGTCTCGCTAATCAAGGGGGGACTTAATAAAGAATCATTGATTATTAGGATGTCGTAATGTTTGTAACTAACTTAGATGAACTCAACACACTCGTCTCTCGAGTGAAAGCTGCGCAAGCAGAATTTGCTACATTTTCTCAGGAGAAGGTTGATAAGATCTTTCGTGCAGCGTCGTTAGCTGCCAACCAAGCACGTATTCCATTAGCACAGCAAGCGGTGGCGGAATCTGGCATGGGTATTGTTGAAGACAAGGTGATTAAAAACCACTTTGCTTCAGAATACATTTACAATAAGTACAAAGATGAAAAAACCTGTGGAGTCTTGGAAGAAGACAAGGCGATGGGCACAATGACGATTGCGGAACCGGTCGGCATTATCTGCGGTATCGTTCCAACGACTAACCCAACCTCAACGGCGATATTTAAGTCGCTGATTGCACTCAAAACGCGTAATGGCATCATTTTTTCACCTCACCCTCGAGCGAAGGGGTCTACGAATGACGCTGCTAAATTAGTTCTTCAAGCAGCAGTCGCCGCCGGTGCTCCAAAAGACATTATTGGTTGGATTGATCAGCCAACAGTGGAACTCTCTAATGCGCTAATGAAACACGATGACATCGCGTTAATTTTAGCGACAGGCGGACCAGGCATGGTGAAAGCGGCATATTCATCTGGTAAGCCAGCTATTGGTGTGGGGGCAGGTAACGTACCGGTTGTGATTGATGAAACTGCGGACATTAAGCGTGCCGTGGCTTCAGTGTTGATGTCAAAAACGTTCGATAATGGTGTGGTGTGCGCATCCGAGCAAGCGGTTATCGTCGTTGATAAAGTCTACGATGAAGTAAAAGCACGTTTTGCTAGTCATAAAGCTTATGTATTGAATAAAACAGAAGCGGATAAAGTACGTAAAGTGTTATTGGTTAATGGGGCATTAAACGCCAAGATTGTCGGTCAACCAGCCATTGCTATCGCTGATATGGCTGGGGTCAATGTGCCTGCTGATACCAAAATTCTGATAGGTGAAGGGCTCGGCAAAGTGTCGATTGATGATGCATTTGCGCATGAAAAACTATCTCCAACACTTGGTTTATTCCGTGCGACAGATTTTGAAGACGCCGTTGAACAAGCGGTAACCATGGTGGAAATTGGTGGGATTGGTCACACCTCTGGCTTGTATACTGACCAAGATAAAAACGCAGACCGTGTGCGCTACTTTGGTGACAAGCTCAAAACTGCTCGCATTTTAATCAATATACCAACGACGCATGGTGGTATTGGTGACCTTTACAACTTCAATGTCGCGCCTTCTTTAACCTTAGGCTGTGGCTCTTGGGGGGGGAACTCTATTTCAGAAAACGTCGGACCGAAACATCTGATCAACAAAAAGGTGGTCGCGAAACGCGCAGAAAATATGCTTTGGCACAAATTACCAAAATCAATTTACTTCCGTCGCGGATGTTTGCCGGTTGCTTTAAGCGATTTAGCGGGCAAAAAGCGCGCGTTCTTAGTCACCGACCGATACCTATTTAATAACGGTTACGCCGATGATGTCGTGCGCCTATTAAAAGCACAAGGCATGGAAGTGAGCACATTCTACGAAGTGGAAGCAGACCCAACTCTAAGTGTTGTGCGTAAAGGGGCTGACGCAATGCAAAGCTTCCAACCAGATGTCATTTTGGCGCTTGGTGGGGGGTCACCAATGGATGCAGCCAAAATTATGTGGGTAATGTACGAGCATCCAGAAACGCATTTTGAAGAGTTAGCGATGCGATTTATGGATATTCGCAAGCGTATTTACACTTTCCCTAAAATGGGTGAGAAAGCCGATTTAGTATGTATTACAACCACTTCTGGTACCGGCTCTGAAGTGACGCCTTTCGCGGTAGTAACCGATGATGCGACAGGGGCTAAGTATCCATTAGCTGACTATGAACTCACGCCAAATATGGCTATTGTTGATGCCAATTTAGTGATGAACATGCCCAAGTCATTGACTGCTTTTGGTGGGTATGACGCAGTAACACACGCTTTAGAGGCATATGTATCAGTACTCGCGAATGAATATTCTGATGGTCAAGCATTGCAAGCGTTAAAAATGCTCAAAGAATACCTACCATCAAGTTATGCTAACGGCGCCTCTGACCCGATCGCTAGAGAGAAAGTGCACAACGCAGCAACTATAGCAGGCATGGCATTTGCGAACGCTTTTCTTGGTGCGTGCCACTCAATGGCACACAAACTGGGGGCTGAGTTCCATCTACCTCATGGTTTAGCCAATGCATTACTGATTTCAAACGTAGTGCGTTTTAATGCTAACGACAATCCAACTAAGCAGACAGCATTCTCTCAATATGACCGTCCGCAAGCTCGCCGTCGTTATGCAGAAGTTGCCGACCATCTTGGACTTTCTCTGCCTGGCGATCGCACAGCACAGAAAATCGAACGTCTACTTGATTGGCTAGAACAGCTGAAGTTAGAGCTTGATATTCCGCGTTCAATTAAAGAAGCGGGCATCAACGAAGCTGACTTTATGGCGAAGATTGATACGTTAGCGGTTGAAGCATTCGATGATCAATGTACTGGAGCGAACCCTCGTTATCCTCTTATTAGCGAACTACGTGCAGTTCTCGTTGCGTCCTACTACGGGCACAAATTTACAGAGGATCTACCTGAGTCGAATAAGCCATCATTAAAAGTGGTGAAAAAAGAGAAGAACGAAGAAGCTGTCGCTTAATCGTTGTTTGAGTAACATTTGACTCCAATTGCGCCGCATTGTCGGCGCTTTTTTGTTATTGAATAATGAAACGTACATTTCGCGTTGCAGCGTTTTGATTTGTTCATCATCAGATTGCAAGTGAGACAAAATACCCAGACGAGTGAAGTTTCTGATCGTTCAGAGAATTACCGCTATGAGAATGAAAAAGAGCACATTAATTTAATCACGTGCTCTTTGGAAGAAGGAAGGTGAAACGCAGGTTAGTTAAACTTCACCCAAGCTGATTGGTTGTCCGCTGATTCAACGCATTTTTCGCATAAACGAACACCATCGATACCGGCATCAATACCTGGATACCAAATGTTGTTTGCGGTGATCATATCATCACGATTAACCGCATCCATCACTAAGCCAAAGCGGTGGTAGAGGTTCGCCCATGATTCAAAATACCCTTCTGCGTGTCCGCCACCTACGTGACTAGCTGCAACGCCTTCAACATCTTTATATAGGTAATCCATATCACGGTCGAGCAGGCGAGCAGGCTCACCTTGAACTTCGTAGCGAAGCTGATTTGGGTGCTCATCCCACCATTCAATAGAGGCTTTTTCGCCGACAATACGGATTTTTTGTTGGTGCATCGATCCGGCATTGACGGCTGATGCCCATAAAGTGCCCACTGCACCACCTTTAAATTCCATCATGACATGGGCATTGTCCTCTAAAGGGGCGCGGGAGGCGATAAAGCTTTGGCGCATACAAGATAAGCGTTCAACTTTCAGCCCGGTCATCATTTCACATAGGTAGAAAGCGTGCGTCCCGATATCCCCTATGACATAAGTTGGTCCCGATACTTCTGGGCTTACACGCCACTTTAATCCAGGATTATCTTTCTCATGCTCAATATTATGGAAGCCATGAGCAAACTGCATTGTTACAACACGAACTTTGCCCAGGTCGCCTCTTTCAACCATTTCTCGCGCTTGATGTACCATCGGGAATCCCGTGTATCCGTACATCACTCCAAGGATTCGACCTTTTTGTTGGGCAATAGATTTTAGCTCTTCTGCTTCTTCCGTTTTGAACGTGATTGGTTTTTCACAAACAACATGCAAACCTGATTCCAGTGCGGCTTTACATATTTCATAGTGTGTAGAGTTTGGTGTAGCAATAGAGACTGCTTGGATACCATCTTCACGCTTGGCTTCCTCAGCAAATAATTCTTTGTAACTGGAGTAACAACGCTGTGGGTCAAGACCGATGTTTTTACCAAAATCACGACAACGATCCGCATCTAGGTCAAAGGCTCCTGCGACCAATTCAAATAGACCATCTCGTTGTGCGGCATTACGGTGGGAATAGCCTATTTGGCTGCCTCTTCCACCCCCGACCATCCCCCAACGAATAGGTTGTTCAAAGCGTCGTTCTTCATTAAACATGGTTACGTTCTCCTCAATTTCAAGCTGCGCATCAAAGCCCATCTGTCAGGGATGAGGCGCCTACAATTTGACATGATAGGTCGTAAGACCCTTAGATGTGCAGACTATAAAACAAGCTAAAAATGAAATTAGTATTCCAAAATTAAAACTGTGATGAAATAAAAATATTACCTGTAAAAATTAAGATTAACTTGCATTTGATCACAGAAAAATTCGTCATGAATCTGGTTTTTGTTCGTTTTTAGGGCATTTCTGTTCAATGTGAAGACATATGTTTAACGTGAGAGTTACGTGGTAATGAGTGAAGTTATTACTTTTCTTGTAAAAAATAACACTCATTAAGCTGCTAGTGTGAAAATTACATTTCATAAACGAGTTGCAAAAAAAGTGACAACGTCATGTTTTTAAGGTTACCTAGTTAGATGAATGCAACTCGACTGCTCAAAAGTGTCCTGTTTTAGGGCATGAATCATGACATGTCCTAAAACAGGACATGTGTATTAAATTGATGTCGATGTTTATCACGAATATACGTTATTAAAATTGGCACACTTGATGCAATAAGTACAAACACGAGATAAACGAATGAGAATTTGATTATTCATTAGATCTAATTTAGTGATTGATGGAGTTTTTATCCTAATTACTTTTATTTTTATTTTAAATTTGTGTTGGAGTATTTATGAAAGATTATAAGTTGTCAGTTTGTTCTGAAATGGTATTTCAAGAGTTACCACTACTTGAGAGAGTTAAAAAAATTCATGAACTTGGATTTAGTGTCGAAATTTGGGATTGGACAAATAAAGATATTGATGCGTTAGTTGCAACGGGCGCTGACTTTACATCAATGACAGGTTACATATCAGGAAATCTAACGGATGATGATGAGATTGAAAATTTACTAAATAGTGCAAAAGAATCGATTGAGGTTGCCAAACGTTTGAATTGTCCTTCTCTCAATCTACATGGCACAGGTTTAGGTGAAGGTGGTATTCCTGTAAAACCTGTTGAAGTTGTCACTGGTGACATGTGGCTTAAAGCTCTGGATACACTGACTAAAATCGCAAAACTAGGGGAAGAACACGGCAAAGTATTTACCTTAGAAAACTTAAACCTTGAAGTAGACCATGCCGGTACTCCTTTTGGTAAAGCGTGCGATACTTTGGCTCTTGTCAGCGCAGTAAATAGCCCTTATCTAAAGATGAACTTGGACCTTTATCATGCCCAAATTGGTGAAGGAAATTTGATTGAATTGGTTCGTAAATGTGACCAACATATCGGTGAAATTCAAATTGCAGATGTACCAGGACGAATGGAACCAGGTACAGGTGAAATTAATTACCCAGCGATTGCAACCGCACTAAGAGATATTAATTATACCGGCGTTGTTGCGATGGAAGCTTGGGCATCTGGTGACTCAGATCTTGCACTTGAAAGATTTAAAAACGCTTTTAAATAAATTTAACCACATAAATTAAACCTCAGTAATTTAATTAATTCACGTTCTGGTGAAGGAACGTTTACATAAAAAGGAAACATATATGTTTAATATTGCGCTATTCGGTGCTGGTCGAATTGGTCAGGTGGTACACGCAGTTAATATCGCTGAACACCCACAAACTAACCTTTACTCAATCATCGATCCGTTTGCGGACAACGCAAATAAAATCGCTAATAAGTACGGTTGTAAGATCCAATCAGTAGAAGAAGCGATGCAAGATGCCAATGTTGATGCTGTTTTGATTGCATCAGCAACGGATACTCATGCAGAACTAATTGAACTTGCAGCAAAAGCGGGTAAGCCAATCTTCTGTGAGAAGCCTGTACATTTGGATATGGCTCGAGTGGAACAATGTTTAGCCGTGGTCGAAGCGCAACAAGTGCCACTATTTATCGGTTTTAACCGTCGCTGGGACCCGCAGTTCAAGCAAGTAAGCGATCGTTTAAGCCTAGGTGAAATTGGTAAAGCAGAGAGTCTTCTGATCACCTCTCGCGATCCATCGCCACCGCCAGCTGAGTATGTGAAAGTGTCAGGTGGTCTATTCCGTGACATGACAATTCATGACTTTGATATGGCACGCTTCATCATGGGTGAAGAGCCAGTGTCTATTTACGCTTGCGGCAGCTCAATTGTTGATGAAGGCATCAAAGCGGTGGGTGATATTGATACGGCATTCGTGGTCATGAAGTTCCCATCGGGCGCAATGGCTACAATTTCGAACAGCCGTCGCTCTGGCTATGGTTACGATCAGCGTATCGAACTGCATGGCGAAAAAGGTGTCCTAACAGCGAAAAATCTACATGAAGATGCGGTAGAACTATGGACCGAAGAAGGCTGTAAATACGCGAAGCCTGAATTCTTCTTCCTGGAGCGTTACAAAGCCGCATACATCGCAGAATGGAATCACTTTGTCGAAGTACTCAATGGTCAAGCCATTCCAGCAACCAGTGGTCTTGATGGTATGCAAGCGCTTTACTTAGCAGACAAAGCGCTAGAATCACTACAAACCGGCAAAGAAATTCAACTCTAAGTTGATTTGAAGAAATTCGGTAGTGAGCATCACAGTTCACTACCGAACGTCTATCAGTTGCATGAATTGTGAAGTGCTAACTATCGAGTTGAGTAATGGTTAAATTATACTAATGCACTGATAATTATATAAATAACTGTATTTTCGCTTGATGTATACGCAACCATGAGTTGGTGTATCTGCGGGATTGGGCTTTTGAAATGCTAGTAGAACATAATAATAGGCGCGATGTCGTCGAGCTTGAGCTGCTTCCTCAAGAACAAGAAGCTAAAAGTACCGATAAAGTAATCCGCTATGCATGGGAACAATTTATTGAAGGAGGACAACCAAACAACGTACGTCCTTCGATATTGGCGTCTTGGCAACGCTCACTCAAAAATAATATTGACCCTGAAACCTTTGTTTACCGCTCACTCCCTGAAGATGAGCTTGCGACCGTGCTACTTGATAATCGAGAACTGATCTCTGTCGCCAGAAAGTTCATGCAAGACCTGCTTTACTACAATCCTGATGGTCATATTAATTTAACGGATAATCACGGTACCACCCTTTGCTATTGTGGGTCCGATCTGACCCCGGTAGGCAGTATTCTCCATGAAGAAGAGCTCGGCACTAACTGTACGGCACTGTGTCTGCGCAAAAAAAAACTGGTGTACGTTCTCAGCGCTGAAAACTGGAAATTTCATCTAAGAGATCGCAGAAAACAATGTGCAGCCGCACCGATTATGGACAGCAAAGGGACACTTATCGGTGTACTAACACTCACCGCCACTCAAGAAAACTTTAATACACATACTTTAGGTACGGTCCAAGCAGCGGCGCATGCGATAGAGCAACAACTGCGGCTTAAAGAACTGCTTGCTGAACAACGTTTGATTTTAGAGACCCTAAATGAGGGTGTTATCGTGATTGATGATGCTGGCATCATTAAAAACATCAATCGTTATGCAAAACAGATTTTCAGCGACTTAGATCTCCTCGGGCGCAATATTGATAGGGTACTCAAACCGGAAGATGAATCCATGTTGCGCATTCATCAAGGTAATGATCATGAAGTGCTCTTTCGACCAAGCAGTAATAAAAGTATCAATTGCCTCATCTCTGTGATGGAAATGAATAATGGCAACCGCGTGATATCGTTGCGCGAAGACCAACGTATTAAACGCATCGCACGTAAAGTACTTGGTGGAAACGCGACCTACACCTTTGATCGCATCATGGGCAACTCTGATGCACTCAAAGAAACCGTATCACGAGCAAAAGTTGCCAGCCGCAGTCAAAGTACCATTTTGATCACCGGTGAAAGTGGCACGGGTAAAGAGCTATTCGCTCAATCTATTCATAATCACAGTGAGCGCGCCGACGGTCCATTTATCGCCCTCAATTGCGGGGCAATTCCGAAAGATTTGGTGCAAAGCGAACTCTTTGGCTACGTTGAAGGCGCGTATACTGGTGCAAGGGGCGGTGGTGCTGCAGGTAAGTTTGAACTAGCTGATGGCGGAACGTTATTTCTCGATGAAATTGGCGAGATGCCGCTTGAGGCTCAAACCAGTTTACTGCGCGTCATTCAAGAAAGCGAAGTCATTCGTATTGGTTCATCCAAGCCAAAAAAAATTGATGTGCGCATTATCGCAGCCACCAACCGAGATCTAGTCAATGCCATTGATGACTCAATGTTCCGACGCGACCTCTATTATCGCCTCAATGTGATTTCAATCCATATCCCGCCTTTGCGCCATCGTGACAAAGACATTCGGGATTTAATCGAGTATTTCTCGGTGAAAATGTGCAATACTTTTAAAAAGATGCGTCCATCAATTTCATCTGAAGCACTCGAAGCGTTGTGTGCTTACACTTGGCCAGGTAATGTCCGTGAGCTCGAAAACGTTATTGAACGTTTAATCAACCTTAACAAAGGATTAGCGATCCAGCTCCACGATCTACCTGACGAAATCCAACTACCGCCACTGCCGGTTATGACCGTTCCGACAGCATCCGAAGTACAACCTTTTACACCACATATCATGCCTGTTTTTTCAACCATCAAAGTCTCTTTAGAGAGCAATGAGCGCCAACACATCATTAATCTTTTAAAGGAGTTCAGAGGAAACATCCGCAAAACAGCAACCACACTATCTATTTCTAGGAACAGTTTGTATTGCAAACTGAAAAAGTGGGATATAAAAATACACGAATACCGGCAGTAAATTATAAATCACCTGTATTGATATTGAACATGAATTAATACATGTTCAATATTAAGACATCGGTGAATATATTTATCGTTTTTTGATCACAAATAAATAAGCAAATATATGGCACAGCTATTGCTAAATTAAATAACAAAAACCAAAAGGTTAATAACATTAAATTTATTTGCTTTTATTAAATCTAATTAAGGAACAATGATGGTCAAACATAATATACTTTACGCTACGATGATATGTATTATCGCCTCGCTGAGCGGTGTTATGCTAGGATACGATGCCTCGGTAATATCTGGCGTTATCGAGCCTCTAACAGCTTACTTCCAACTGACTCCAGCGGAAAGTGGTTGGGCGGTATCTAACGTGCTCTTTGGTTGTATCTTTGGCGCATTGATAGTCGGATCAATCTCCAACAAATACGGTCGTAAGAGAACCCTCATCTTTACTGCCGTATTATTTTTTGTTTCTGCAATTGGCTCTGCACTCGCAACCACATTTTTCTGGTTTGTTGTTTATCGCATGATTGGCGGCTTTGCCGTGGGTATGGCCTCTGCCATTACGCCACTATACATCGCAGAAGTCTCTCCAAAAAACTACCGAGGTCGCATGCTTGGCTTACAGCAAATGCTGATGGTTGGCGGGCAAATGGTGGTGTATATCGTTAACTTTATGATCGTGAAAGGCATGGCTGAGGCATGGGTAGTCGATATGGGATGGCGCTGGATGCTAGCGTCTGAACTCGTGCCAATCACGCTGTTCTTATTACTGGTCACCTTCATGCCTGAATCGCCACGCTGGTATGCAATGGTAGGTCGTAATGATGATGCTTTGAAAGTACTCTCGCGACTGTCTAATCTAGAGCATGCGAAAAAACTACTCAGCGAAATTACTGACTCAATTCGCCAAGAAGAATCAAGTAAAGCCGCCAGTTTAAATGTCTCGCAAATTCTTTCTAATCCCAAAACTCGTTACATTGTACTGATTGGTTGTGTTATCGCGACACTGCAGCAACTTATTGGCATCAACATCCTACTTTACTACGCCCCATCACTTCTATCGAACATTAACGCCAACATCCAAGATTCTCTTTTCCAAAGTATTTTCCTTGGCGCAGCCTTGTTCATTGGTGTCTGTGTAGCGATCTTTATGGTTGACAGAGTCGGTCGCAAACCGCTACTGAAATTTGGTGCTATCGGTTGTATGGTGTGTCTAATTTTAACGTCAATTCAATTTATCATGGGGATCACCGGTTACCTGCCAGTCATTACACTGGTGATGTTTGTGTTCATCTTTGGTCTATCATGGAGCCTTGGTGCCTGGCTATTAATGTCTGAGATCTTCCCAAATCGTATGCGTGCCGTTGGGATGGGAATTGCATTTTGTGCCATGTACATCTCGAATTTTAGCGTGACACAAACGTTCCCGATGATGAACCGCAGTGACTTCTTAATGGAGCAATTTAATGGCTCATTCCCACTACTAATGTGTGCGGCATTCTGCTTGCTTGGTTACTGGTTTATTGGCCGTTTCTTACCAGAAACTCGTGGCGTTTCTTTGGAGAATATTGAACCATTGATGTTGTCTAAATCTAAACGTTTTGGCAATGCACAACCTGATACGCCAAAAGAGCCATTAGAAGACATTGTGGTGAGCAATTAATCTTATCATATGCGATATCATATAAAATGACGCAGTATCAGCATTGATCCTGCGTCATTTTTTAATTGGATAGAAAATAAAAATAACGGTTAAAATAATTAATGAACTAATAAGATGATTCAATATAAAAAAGGCCTTTTGTATATTCTATAAATAAATCCTCATAAAGTTTAAGTCAACCACATCTAATTTTAATATCAAAATAAGATAAATGATTTATACTTGGCACACTGTTTTAATCGATAAATCTTACCTAGTTGGCGCTAATAAATTCATACCTGTAAAAAAGCCCCCCAATGGCAGTCATGGGAGGCTCTTCAAGTAACACAGCAAAAATATCACAACGATCGTCAAACGATGACACCGAACAAGAATGTGTGACGCCGTCACTAAGTCCGGCGTTGTAGATAATCCTGATAATCAGGGATTTCCAAAGCAACTTCTTGATCGAACAAAGGCGATGCGAGCAGGAATTCCGCGCAAGCTCGGTTTGTCGCGACCGGTATGTTCCAAACACTGGCAATCCGTAATAATGCTTTTACATCGGGGTCATGCGGTACCGCATTCAACGGGTCCCAAAAGAAAATTAAGATATCAATATCGCCTCTTGAGATACGTGCACCAATTTGCTGATCGCCCCCCATTGGACCGCTTATCATTCGTTCAATTTGCAAATTTGTCATTTGGTTAATTAGCGCTCCAGTCGTACCGGTTGCACATAACTCATGGCGACTCAATCGAGTTTGGTTGTCTTGGATCCACTGCAGCAGTTCGGGTTTGCAGTTATCGTGTGCAACCAATGCAATCCGCTTAATGGCAGGCATAAGACGCGTAACGGTTTTCATTTTATTCTTCCTCCTCCAATGCCCTATTGGAATGCTAGTGACAGGCATAACGACTGAATTAAACACTGAGTAGCGGATAAGGTACGAAATGCATCTTTCACCTTGGTCTCTTTTATCACGATGGAAACATCACCAAAGCTGGCCAGCGGGCTAATTGGGTGGTCGGTGATCGCCAGTTGGCTAACGCCTTTGTTTGCTGCATAGCTGCAGGCGGCCACCGTTTCTTCTGCATAGGGTGAAAAGCTCACAGAGATCAGTAAATCGCCGGGCATTAACGCGTCCAGTTGCTCATCGAGCGTACCGCCCACCCCGTTTAAAAGATAACTCGCAACATCAAGATGAGAGAGTGAATAGCAAAGATATGACGCTATGCTAAACGAACGACCTATACCAATAACAAACACATTATTAGCCTTAGCGATCAACGCCGTTGCTTTCGCCAAATCGACTTCATCGACCTCTCGAGCTAAATTGCTCAACGACTCTATATTGGAGAGAGAGAACTCCTTAAGTAACGCATGAGGCGTCACATCACTGTCACTCGCTTGAGCTAACTTCGCCCGTTCAGCATAATTCGGTATTTCACTCAGCATTGAGGCGCGAAACATCTTCTGAATATTGCTAAACCCTTTATGTTCAAAAGTTTTTGCAAATCGGACTAGTGTTGAAGGGGGCACGTTGGCTTGTTGGGCTATATCATTAATTGTCGCAAATGCCACGGTAATTCTATTTGCCAGCAAATACAAAGCCACTTGCTGCAATCGAGGGCTTAAAGTGTCAAACTTATCGTGAACTTGTTTTTCAAAATCACTTAAGATTTGATAATCGTCCATAGGGGCTTCTCATCGTAAAAGCCAGCCCCAGGGGCTGGCTTAATCACAACCTATTCGTTGTCACCTTCTTGCCAAACCTTGTTGTACAGTTCAACCATATCTTCGACTGACGGTACTCTTGGATTATTCAGAGGCGATCCCGAAGCTAACGCTTGTTCAGCCATCGTCTTGGTTAGCCCCAAGAACTTCTCTTTATCAATACCGTATGCCAGTAATGATGGTACGCAAAGCTCTTGATTGAGAGCACGAAGCTCAGCCACTAATTTTTGACAGGCTACAACATCACTATCGCTTGGCGTCGCCACTCCCATTGCTCGAGCGCAGTCGGCATAACGATCTTCTGCGTTAGGTGTAGAAAACTCAGTAATACAAGGCAGTAACATCGCATTAGATAAGCCATGAGGCACATGAAAGAAAGCACCAATCGGTCTGCTCATGCCATGCACTAACGCAACAGAAGCATTTGAGAAAGCAATGCCTGCTAAGGTTGAGCCTAACATCATCGCTTCACGTGCTGCGCCGTTATCAGGTTGTCGATAAGCCATTCGTAGATTCTGGCCAATTAGACGCATTGCTGTAAGAGCTTGTGCATCAGAAAACAAGTTTGCTTTCTGGCTGACATAAGCTTCAATTGCATGAGTTAGTGCATCCAAACCACAATCAGCCGTCACTCGCGGCGGCAAGCTCAACGTGAGTTCATAATCCACTAATGCGGCTTGAGGCATAAAGCCAAGTCCCATGCACAGCATCTTTTCATCGCTTTTTTCATCAGTGATCACCGTAACACGCGTCACCTCCGACCCGGTTCCAGCCGTAGTTGGGATCGCAATGATAGGCAATCCTTCGGTTGAGACATCAACAGGAAATTTATAATCACGAACTTGGCCACCCAGTTTACCCACAACCGAAATAGCTTTCGCACTATCGATAGCACTACCGCCACCAATTGCGATGATGGAATCAAACCCCCCTTCTTTAATCATCTCAACACCAGCCTGAATTGAAGCAGCTGTAGGTTCAGGGATTGTGTCTGCAAATAGAGAAGATTCAATGCCCGCTTCTAATAGAGATTGTCGAATACGCTCAACGTAACCAAGTTGTACCATCATCTTGTCGGTAACGATTAACGGCTGATTGACTTGCAACGTTTTAAGCACTTCAGCAGCTTGCAAAGCCGCGCCCTGGCCAACATGCATGATTCTCGGTAATACAATCTTTGCGCTCATGAATAGTCCTCATTTAGCAGTTAAAGTATGAAATCAATTTGAAACAAGATAACCGATAAAACACAAAAGCGAAATAAATTAATGAAAAAATCATTTCAAAACAAAGAGAAGATCAAATCCTTACAAACTACAACTAATCACATAAATCACTGTACAAAAAGACAAAATATTAGGGAGACTTAGATTCCAACGTAAAACTTCGTGGCTAGAAAACAAAAAACACTTTAAACAAAATGAAATAAATGATTCAATTATACCAATTGATGAAACAAACTTGTTTCTTCGGGTGATTACACTTAGATATTGGAGCTCATCGTGGATCTAGGAATCTTTGGCATTTTATTGTCATTAATACTGTTGATGTACTTTGCGTACAAAGGAATGTCAGTTATCTGGCTAGCACCGATTTTGGCACTGGTTGCCGCGCTTTTTTCCTCAGGCACATACCTTATGGCAAGCTACACCGAGGTATTCATGTCGAGCGCAGCTAACTACGTAAAACTCTATTTTCCTGCGTTTTTACTCGGGGCGATTTTCGGCAAAATCATGGATGTATCAGGTGCCGCGAAGACCATCGCACGAGTTATCACCACCAAAGTGGGCGAACAAAATGCCATCCTAGCGGTTGTACTTGCAGTCACAGTACTTACCTATGGTGGCGTGTCGATGTTTGTCGTCGTTTTTGCTGTTTATCCTATTGCTGCCCAAATCTTCCGTGATAGTAATGTGCCTAAACGTCTCATCCCTGGCACCATTGCACTAGGCTCGTTTACCTACACCATGACAGCACTACCAGGTTCACCACAGATCCAAAATACCATTGCGATGCCATTCTTCGGCACCACAGCTTACGCTGCACCAGTGCTCGGTATTATTGGTTCAGCCATCATGTTTGGTTTGGGTATGATGTGGCTAAAACGTCAAGAAAATCGCGCGCAACTGGCTGGTGAAGGATTTGGTGGAATAGTCGAACTCGAAGAGGAAGAAAACGAGAGTGATACCCCGTCTGTGATTAGTGCCTTTATCCCTATCATTATTGTGCTTGGTCTAAACTTTCTTATCGTTACTTTTTATTATCCAAATGCGCATACCGCTTATCTAAGTCAGTTCGGAACAACCGTGCAAAAAGTTCAAGGGATGTGGAGTTTAATCATCGCCTTAACCACCGCGATCACAGTTGCGCTAGTACTGTTTAGAAAATATATCCCTGATCCGCGTGATGCGATAAATGAGGGCGGTGAAAGCTCGATCATGCCTATTATGAATACCGCAGCGGCCGTTGGGTTTGGTAACGTGATCAAATCACTAAGCTCGTTTGAAGTGGTCAAAGAGATGGTGCTTTCAATCCCAGGCTCGCCGCTTTTCTCATTCGCGCTTTCAACCAGTTTACTAGCCGGCATCACCGGTTCTGCATCCGGCGGTTTGAGTATAGCGCTGGACGCATTAGGGGATGTCTACATCCAACAAGCCCAAACATTAGGGATCAGCTTAGAGACATTACACCGAGTTGCTGCTATTGCTTGTGGTGGATTGGACTCACTGCCACACAATGGCGCAGTAATCACCTTATTGGGAATTTGTGGTATGACACACCGTCAGTCATACAAGGATATTTTTGTTTGTACCTTAGTGATCCCAATGATAGCAACACTCGCAATCGTTATGATTGGTTCAATGGGTATCTAGCCCTAAGAGCAGGTCTTCAATCCGCAAAGAGCAAAATCATTTCTGGTGATTTTGCTCTTTTCACGTCGCAATAGTGAAAAATAAATTTCACTATTGCATTCAATTTGAATAAAATTGTGAAAAATGTAATGCGGAGAACGATATGACACCGGCCAGCACATTGAACGAACTGCAAGATCAGATTCGAGCTAAATACACAGATTTAAGTAAAAGACTTCAGCAAGTTGCCGAGTATGTACTTGATAATAAGAGCAGTGTGGCGTTTGAAACTGTACAAGTAATTGCAAAACAAGCCGATGTACCACCATCCACATTAATTCGATTTGCGAGTGCGTTTGGATTTAATGGTTTCAATGAAATGAAACAAGTTTTTCGCAATCACTTACTTGAAGAGACATCGAACTACACAGACCGAGTAAAATTACTCAAAGAGATGGACGAAGATAGTCATACGCCGGATAACCCTATCGATATCCTGCACGAGTTTGCACGTGCAAATACTAATGCGATGCAACAACTGTCATCTCAAACCCCTGCAGACAAACTCAATGAAGCAGTTGAAACATTGTCAAAAGCAAAAACGATTTATGTCATGGGGCTAGGTCGCTCTTTCAGCGTCGCATCTTACTTAACGTATGCGTTAAGACACCTCAACAAGAGAGCATTCTTAATAGATGGGTTAGGTGGCATGTTCAAAGAACAGTTAAGCATGGTAGATGCCGATGACGTCGTGATTGCTATCAGCTTCTCACCGTACGCCAAAGACACCACTGATATTAGCGACTCTTTAGCAAAATCAGGTACCAAACAAGTGATCATCACCGACAGCCCGATCAGCCCGCTCGCCTCATTCAGCGATGTGTGCTTTGTGGTAAAAGAAGCCAAAGTCGATGCTTTCCGCTCACAAGCCGCCTCTCTATGTCTCGCGCAAACGCTCGCGGTGTCGCTAGCGTTTCACGAACAAAAATAATGACATCTAAAAGGAGCACTCGCTCCTTTTACTTTTTAATAGCGAAACTAAACTCATGGAACCCACAACCTCGATTCGTTGTGTCATTTTTGATTGTGACGGAACGTTAATTGATAGCGAAAGATTATGCTTACAGGCGATATGTCTGACTCTTGAAGAAATTGATATCCACGTCAGTTACCAATGGTTAAAAGAAGAGTGGCAAGGTACAAAGATCGACATCATTTTCAGTTCTATTCTCGGTATGCATTGCCAAATTGAAGAGGTCAATCTAACGGCACTGATCACGCGCTATCGTGAACATTGCAACCAACTTTTTGCTCAAGAACTCGAACCGATTGATGGGGTAATGGAAGTCATTCAAGAGCTCGATAAACGCAATATCGCCTATTGTATTGCTTCTAACGCACCACTTGAAAAGATGGACATTACTCTCAACCTAACCAAACTGATGCCTTATTTTGAAAATAAGATTTTTAGCGCATTTGAAGTTGGCAGTTGGAAACCTGAGCCAACACTATTGCTAACCGCACTCAACACGCTTGGGTTTACCCCCGAGCAAGCCCTATTTATTGATGACTCACCGGTCGGCGCAGAAGCAGGCGTTAGAGCAGGCATTCGCACACTCTACTTCACTCATCAACAAACAAACACCACTTCCCTGGCAGGAACTCACACAATTACTCATCTGAAAGAATGCTTAGCTCACCTTATTTAACGCCTCATCAGCTTTGTTTCTCATCGGCTGCTTAAAATGAGAAACAAAGCGGCTTTTATCACCAAACGCTAATTGACAACAATACAATTAAATGGAAAATATATTTCACTTTATCTTTGTTTTAGAAAAATAATTTCAAGAGCGTATTATGAATTGTGTTTTGGACCAAAATGATTTCTCCGCGTTAGCTGAATTACTTGCTACTACTGATGCTGTCTCTGTTCGCAGCAAAGAGAAAATCTCAGAACTGCTCAATCAAAGCTCATCAAGCAACACATGGTTCGGCTACAAAATTGCCAATAAACTGTGTGCGGCGGCGCATGTCACCAGTGATGAATTTGCCAGTGGAACTTGGATTGTTAACTTTGTCGTCGTACGCCCAGATCAGCAAAATCGAGGGATCGGTAAGGCGCTACTCAAATACATCGAGTTTAAATTACGCACCGGAAATCATCGTCGCTTATTGGTGCATAGCTACGGCAAGAAAGAGTACAGCAAGTACCGTCATCTATGTTTACGCTTGGGTTATATCTGCGAAGGCATTGTCAACGATTACTATGAAAATGGTAATGACAAAATCACGTACAGTCGCGTTATCGCCCGCTAGTGTGAACCTTCTTAATCCACGGTCAATGCACTCTTTTACTCATCTTTTTACACTACACACAACGACCTATCTCTCAAAAAACATTCATCCCTTAATTTTTACTACTAACCTCAAAAATTAAGGGATATACTATTTCTAATTCCTTCATGGAGATAGAAATGGACACCCAACACACCACTCAGGATTTTCAACACCTTAAACAAGGTGCGGATGACTACATTAAACGTCGTAACCTGCGTTTGCTTGCGAACCACCGTAAAGAGCTGCGTAACTTTACCCGCGCAGAAGCGTCGGCTTATCTTGGCATTGATGCAAAAACGCTAGACAAATACGTCTCAGCGGCAGAAATCGACCCGCGCCGTCACGAAGACTCACAATGGTCGATCGACATTGCGGAAATGTATCGTGTGCGCGCTTTACTGCCAGAGTCTTTACGTAAAGAGCCTAA
This sequence comes from Vibrio ponticus, assembly GCF_009938225.1. Taxonomy (NCBI): domain Bacteria; kingdom Pseudomonadati; phylum Pseudomonadota; class Gammaproteobacteria; order Vibrionales; family Vibrionaceae; genus Vibrio; species Vibrio ponticus. The sequence goes on along the minus strand of NZ_AP019659.1, from coordinate 23,294 downwards.
GTTCGTGCGTAATGACAAACAGCAAACACAAGTCATCGTGATCCAAAACCAAAAAGGTGGAGTGGGTAAAACCGTGTCAGCGGCAACCATCGCTTCCGGTCTGGCGACCGAATTTCATCAAGAATACCGCATTGGTCTGATTGATATGGATGGCCAGGCAACGTTATCGATGTACTACGCGCCAGAGGCCGAGCAAGAAGGTAACCTCTCGGTTGGCGATCTCATGATGCGCAACTTCGATCTTGATGAAGGAGAAACGTTCGAGCAGGTCGTTCGTGAAGCCTTTTTAGAAACCACCATTCCTAATCTTCGAATCCTACCGGCGGCGCAAAGTGACCGCGCGATGGAAGGTTGGTTTCACGAGCAGGTGTTTAGCCACCAACTGCCCTCGCCTTACTCACTACTGAGTGACATTATCGAGAGCGTAAAGGACGAGTTTGATATTCTGATCATTGATACGCCACCGTCTCTAGGTTACGCGACATTCAATGCTTACTTTGCGGCGACCTCAGTTGTCTTCCCATTGTCGATCACCGAAAACGACATCGACGCAACCTGTTCGTACTTTAGCTACATCCCGCAAGTATGGGCGCTGCTCGAAAACGCCAATCACCCAGGTTATGACTTTATGAAAATATTGCTCACTAACCACCGTGACAGCTCAACCACAACCGAGCTGATGAACAGTCTTTATGACTACTTTGGACCGTACTTGTACTCCAAAGAATTCAAACACAGTGAAGCGATCCGTCAGGCCTCTTCCCTACTTTCTACGGTATTCGATATGTCGAAAAGCGAGTACCCAAAGAGCAAAGCAACTTTCCAATCTGCGCAGCAAAATGGTTATGAAGTCACTAGTCAGATTCTACGCGACATCGTCAACGTTTGGCGTGAACAGGAGCAAGCATAATGGCGAAAAAACGTGGCGGCAGCCCATTAGGAAATGCACCCGGTGCCGTAGCAGCGCAACAATCTGCCGCGAAAGCGAACGTAGATTCATTAGCTAAACAGCTAACCAACGAGCTTGCCAAATCTGGCCAAGATGCGGCGGCGTATCTGCAGCAACAATTTGGTCTCACTGCCGTCGGTCAAAGCATGGTATGGCAGCTTGCATCCGGTGACACTGCAACGTTCAACGAAGTGACGCTCTCTTATGAACAAGTGCGCGACACTACCTTGGTGACGTTTGATGTTAACGGTCGCGATCAATCCATGTTAACCGCAGAGTCACTGCAAGATTTGAACTCACTAGAGTTCCAACAGTTCTATCCTGCCGTTGGTCGTGAAGTCGACGGTAAAATCGATGTTCTGGACGGCTCACGCCGCCGTGCGTGGTTCTTACTGCAACAAGGACGCGTAAAAGAATTTCGTCTGCTGGTTACCCAAGACACGATTTCCATTGCCGATGCCAAAGCGCTGGCAAAACAACTGCAAACCGCCAAAGAGCACAACTTGCGTGAGATCGGCTTGCAATGCCTTGCCATTCAGAAGAGCGAACAAGGAGTGACACAAGCTGAAATCGCCAGTCGACTTGCACTAAGCCAAGCCGGCGTCAGTAAAGCGATGAAAGCCGCTTCCATTGACGAGACGTTGATTCAGCTTTTCCCGGTGGTTAACGCCCTTTCACATCCAGACTACGCATTACTGGATAAGGTGATGAAAGCCTGTGGCGAGCCAAAACAGTTGGCGAGTTTCGTGCAGAAAACTGAGAAAAATCTTGTCAATATTCAGGCTGAATATCCGCTCGAAGATCAGAAAGACGCCATCATTACGTTAATCAAATCTGAGCTTAAAATCGCTGAAGCGAAACAAGAGAAGGACAAGGCGCAAGTGACTGCCCTCGCCCAGTTTGACAGCAAAGGCATGTTCGCACGCAAGAAGGTCAAAGGTCGTAATTTCTCGTATGAGTTCGGGCGTTTGTCCAAAGAGGTTCAAGCTGAGTTGGATAAAGCTATCGCTGCTGTGTTAAGTAAACACCAATAACGTCATCATCAGATGCACAAACGCCAGCTATTTAGCTGGCGTTTTTATATCGTCACTCAATCACCGCATTAGCGATTTTCCCAACGTTGGCGAAGTGTGCCTATTCTTGCATCCGCGCGTAATGAATGTCCTTCGGGATCACAAAGCTTAACCGACCCTTCTGGTAAACCAAAAACCTCTTCAATTGTCGCGCGAATTGAACCAACTCTTGCATCAGATCGAACGGCTCGCTCCCGTGTATACACACCTTTAGAGGGCATTGAAACACGATCATCGACGCTTACACTCGCATCGGCTGCAACGCTATTAATTTGGTTCATCTCTCTCAATAAGTCGCCAGCTTCGTAAACCTTAGTGTTACTTGGATATCTAGCATAGTCTTCATCGGTATATTGATAGTCGTCATCGTCTAGTTCTGGTGACTCTTCGCTATCATCGAGGTCAGAATAAGCAAACCAAGTCACGTCATCGTCTTGCTGCCAAACATAACCATCCTCGATATGAAGCCTGCAGCGCGATTGCTTGGTGAGAATAGAATCGCCGTAACGGACATCAACCCCCGGCATAGACTCGAAGCCCTCCAAAATTAACTCAAGAGCATTTTGGCTCCCCACAACCCCAATAAAGACTGAGTAACCAGAGCGCATAAAGTTCACTGATGATGCCTGCTGCACATACACCGTCGCCCGCAGCTCCGGTGATGACTCAGCCAATGGTTGCAAGCTCTTAATAACAACGTCGAGGTAGTCATGACATCCCTGCGGAAGGCTATCGAGATCCACTTCAACAGTGTCTATCGCCTTTGCTGAATTACTAAAATGCAAAGCATTAATCAATCGTTTCATTTTTAGAGCTCCAGATTCTTAACGAGGATGACATTCCTATATTTCACTTTAAGGAATCGCTTAATGACTCAAGCGCTCATTCTCCCTCGACAATACTTTAATAATGAGACCCATCTGAACCATCATTTGAGCCTCGATAGTTTGTGACCACCCATAGTGCTGAGAGATCGCTTGCAACTGGCCATCAAATGAAAAAGATTTCCTGATCAATTTTTCTAACGCCTGTCGATTTTCTGGTGTAATCGATGATAAGTATGCTGTTCTCGCAAGGTGACATACGTTTTGCAGAGATAGCTGAAGCTCAAGGACCGAATTTTGCTCACCTACAGAGTCAGAATGTTCTTTCTGAGCATCTAAAAGCTGATAAAGAGTGGCAATTGGGTCAGCGATCTTGCTTGGCAATTCAGGAAAATGAGCTTTGTTCATGTTGAGTCCATTAAGGTGACTTTAAAAAATAGGGCAACATCAAAGATAAATCAGACTACCACTTAAGCCGCGATTCGTAGCGAGCAACCAACTCACTACGAACCGTTGGATAATGACTCCTTAACCGACCGAGTAAGTCGTCGACCTGAAAGTAGAAGCAATAAAACTGAATGTCCCCGCGCCAACAATGTGATTTAGAACTCTCACATCTTGGCTTGAACTCGTCGAAGATGATAAAGCTCTGTGATACAAAGCGCTAAATGCCACCAATCCTTCGCCCCAAGTGATTGGGCGCGTAGGAGCGATGACTGCATTGCAAAATGACTTATGGTATTCAAATATTTCTTCAACGCCTTTAGCAACGTCACAACTCGAAAAGCATAAGCAGGTATCTTTCAGGTGAGGCCATGCTATTTGGTCAAGTTCTTTCCAAGTAATAAAACCGTCTGTTAATTCAATTCCTTCTTCACTACCATGCCCACTAAAGTGCACATATTTTATGCTCTCATTTGCGGCATACTTGATGGCTTTTTCAAAGTACGTTTTATTAATCACTTCAAAGTGCTTTGCGGATATCCCTTGCAGTTTCAAAACTTCTTTAAGAGTGGCTCCTTCATATCTGTCTTCGTAAATGTCTCTTGCACTTCTTGATTCAATAATCAAGATTTCGTTTTTAGCCATAACCACTCTATCCATACTACTAGTTTTCTTTATTTACAGTATCTTAGGTGATTTTTAAGACCATTTCTTTGACATAATATACAAGATGCATAAAAAGAGGATGGAGCATGATTATCGTTAATACTCCTAATCAGAATATTAGGAGTATTAACGATAATGAAGTGCAACAATGGCTTGTCACAATCTATGCTCGGCTCCACATGATTGTCACCTAACTTGGTGAAATCATGACAAACTGTTACTGAGCGAACTCCTCAAAAAATTAGCTCGAATCTTGTCAATATTCAGGCTGAATATCCGCTCGAAGATCAGAAAGAAGCCATCATTACAGTCATCAAATCAGAGCTTAAAATCGCCGAAGAAAAGTAAGAGAAAAACCAAGCAGAAGTAATCACCCTAGTCCAGTTTGGCAGCTAAGACATGTTCGCGCGTAATAAAGTCAGTGCGCAACTTCTCGTATGAACTCGGGTGCCTATCTAAAGAGGTATAAAATATATCTAGTTCCCGGAGACAAAAACACCAGACTTTTAGCTGGAATTTTTTATTAAACAAGGTCAACCTCTCTGTTAAATAATATATTGCTTGCATATGAAATGTTAAGGCATCATCATTTCCAACAATAACAAACGGGGAATACACCATTGAAATCTATAGCTTTCTTTAATAACAAAGGTGGGGTTGGAAAAACGACACTACTTTGTAATCTTGCAGCATCACTATCTATGAAGTTTGATAAAAAAGTACTTGTCATTGATGCAGATCCACAATGTAACGCTTCAGCTTATTTGTTGCCCGAAGAAAATCTAGAGAAAATTCTAATGGATGAAAAGCATTATAGTGTCGATGCTTTTTATGAACCTATTAGACGTGGGCGCGGTTATCCTGCAGAAGTCCCATCTGTAGTTAGGAGTGAGAGGTTTTCTGTCGATTTAATCGTAGGTGATCCTAAGCTTTCGATTCGTGAAGATTTGATCGCTACCGATTGGGCTTCGACTAGAAATGGAGATCCCCGAGGGTTTCAAACAACATATGCATTCAAAGAACTGGTATCCCGCTTTGATAACTATGACTATGTTCTTATAGATATGGGACCATCCTTAGGTGCCCTTAACCGCTCTGTACTCCTTGCTGCAGACTATTTTTTAATGCCATTATCAGTTGATATATTTTCAATGATGGCTGTCGAAAACATAATCAAGTCACTAACAACTTGGAAATCATCACTCGAAGATGCTATTCAAAGGCATACTCGTGAAGAAGGATACAGTTTTCAAATAGCTAATGCAGATGTGAATTGGAACTTAAGTTTCGCTGGTTACGTTGTACAGCAGTATCGAGCTAAGAAAAAAGAAGGTGTAAGACAAGCTGTAGGGGCTTTTGAAAGAATAATTGATAGACAAAAAACCGAATTAAAAGAACTTAGTTCATTTTTTGATATTCCCCATGAATATACAGATCTAGGTGAAGTACCTACTCTTTCTAGTGTGGTTCCTTTGTCACAACAGGCCCACGCTCCAATTTTTGATTTAGGCTCCAAGGATGGCGTTGTAGGCGCTCAATATACTCGTGTTTCTGAAGCATCTGAATTTTTCCATAACATTTCTAATAAATTGATTGAAAGGTTAGAGCAATGATTGAATGGCCACCAATCTTAGTTGATGTTCTAGCTAGGCGCCGCTGCGTAATCGTATTAGGTGCTGGTATTTCCAAAAACTCAAAAAATAGACATGATAAAAGACCCGATACTTGGGAGGAGTTTTTACGACACTGTATGCAAGGACTGGATAATACCGAATGCATCGAAGAGTTATTAGCAAGACATGATTATCTGACGGCTTGTGAAATTATAAAAAACAGGTTAACTACTGATGTTTTTATAGATAAAGTCCAACATGAATACCATCAAGCAGGTTATGTTCCTGCTGATATACACAAACAAATCTATTTACTAGACGCAAGCATTGTTTTAACACCAAATTTTGACCAAATTTATGATACATACGCTCGAACTGAATCTGCAGGGACAATTTTAGTCAAAGATCATACAAGTAATGATATTGCTAACTATTTACTAGGTGGTGATCATCGCTTAATACTAAAAACTCATGGTTCCGCGGACTCTCCTCAAGAGCTTATATTCACTCGACGTGATTACGCAGAAGCAAGAACAAAATTTGTTCTTTTTTATGAAATTTTAAAATCTTTAGCACTGACGCACACATTCTTATTTCTTGGCTGTGGAACTGATGACCCTGACATTCGAATGTTATTTGAAGATATTCAATTTGCACACGGAAGAACTCCATTTCATTATATGACATTACCTTCAGGTGAAGTTCATTCAGATATCTTAACTATCGCAAATGAATCAATGAGAATGAAATTCTTAGAATACTCTTCAAATAATGGGCATATTGAACTCACAGAGTCCCTAGAAGAATTAGTTTCTAAAGTTGAAGAACTCAGAGCAACAATTAGTGCAAACCAAAGTTGGTAATCTAATCGATTAAGTATATGCCTTGTGAGGCATTACATAATTAGAGTGTCATACGTATATGGACTACTGAATAGTTCATCTTCATTCAGTAGTACCGTATGATCACGCCATGCCGACTATGCTCCAACCAAGATACAATATATAAAGCTTCTTACAACTACCTCAGCTTTACACATGGTCAGTTGTCGATTTTCTCGGCCTTATTGACCCAAATGGCATAAAAAAAGCTCAAAAGTTTAAAGAGCACTTGGGTAATGAAAAGCCAATAAGCAAATTTACTTTGGCGTACTAATTCTGAGCAATACTTGTCATTATTCAGCCTGAATATTGACAACTTTTCTCCCCTTTAAATCAGTCTAAATCGGTTCTGTTTCCACTCCTGTGCATCGATGAGCCCCTCGTTATACATCCCCGACCAATCGTAAAAGAATGGCGCAAAACCTTGTCCTCCCGTCAGATGGACAAACGCCAAACACAACAAAACAACACCAGCGGCAATTGCGTACTCCACCGGGTCACCGGTGCGAAATCGACCACCGAACAAATGAAAGCGTCGGTCGCTGTAGGGCGAAAAAGGCACACCTGAAACCGTCATCGCATCGGTGAGTATGTGGCTTACACCGCCCCAGGCAAACGCCATCCCAATTCCTTGGTAATCCCACACCAATGTGCACGCAATCGCGGCAATCAACCAATGGGTAAAAATATGCGTCACGCCACGATGTTTGATGTGCTTGCCCGACAACTTAAAAAGATATTCCAACCAATCCGGCGCCGTTGCGCCAGCAATACAGATTGGCACATGCGGCGGTGAGATCACCGCGCAAATTGAACCGGCAATTAAGCCGTGATTAAGCCACTTCAACGAGCGTTCTCTTGCGCTAAGGGTTGGTTAGGCGGAGGAGGTAAGTAAGCGAGCTGCTGCAAATAGTGGTTCACTTGTTCACTGTAGCTCTCCTCACATAACGCCACCAAGACTAAGCGATGCTCCACAATTTTGGCTTCATGCGCTAATACATCACGGTGCGCAGTGGCGACTTTTTCTAGCAAGGTGACTTGCTCCGATACATTGGCCACGCCTTGCGCTACTCGCCGTTGTGCGCGCGCCTCAAGCGACAGATAAAGCCCCATTAAGCGATACGCATAATTGCGGTCCGCCAACGCTTGAGTAAATGCCGCTACCGACGTGGCAGTCGCGGTACGCCGTTGATATTCCCATTGGCGTTCGCGAGATTGCTCAGTGGAAGAGTAGAGCGGCATCTTGCCTACGATGCCAATATAGTGCTCCGAGATCTCCGGCCAATCATCACTGTTGTACTCATCAAGATTGGTTTTCATCCCAGCCACCAAATTCAAGTCCAATTTGAATTTGCTCTTCTCTGGGTAGCAACTCAGCACAGTGTGAAAAATCCGGTCAGGGTCTATTTTGGGCGCTGGTTTCAATGCCGGAGTAGGGGTGTTGTAGTGAGGGGCGACGCCTTTAAGGGTAGGGAGCTCAAACGGTTTGATTTCAGGTGCTATGACTTCCGGCTCTTGCCACGGTATTTCAATTCCCCAATCAGCGGCAAACACCTCCCGAAACGAAAATATCAACGTGATTGCGATGGCAAAACTAATCAGCACGCGTCGACCTCCTTCCCGAACCCAACATCTGCAGCCCACCAATCACCGCGCCCGCTTCCCAAGCACCCGCGACCACACACAATGCCACCATAAACCAAATCAGCGCTTTAGTGGTGTCGTAACTGACATCACTCTCTAAATTGATGCGTTGCGGATCACGTCGCTCAATAATAGGGCGTATGGATGGCGGCAAACGACCCTCTTCGCTGCAGGTGATCAGCCATATTTTTGCTGACAACAAGCACTTTCTCGCGATCTGCGCTTTGCGACCGGTGAGCTTATGCGCGTCATCAATAAAGAGTAAGGACTGGGTATCCACCAAGTAATCAGCCAGCAAATCGGCCTTCTGTTGCAAGTTGAGTTTATGCCAATGCATGGCTTGGCTCTCATCTTGGCGGTATTTGCTGTACCACTTATCGATGCCCTTAATTTCAACCCAACTAGAGAGAGGTAAAAGACCCTCTAGTAAGACAGGCTGCGTTTTCTTCCCCCATATTTCGTGCCGGTTGTCTCGCAGGCGCGTTAACCAGCGACTCTTTCCCGAGTCGTGTGCGCCCGTGATGAGCTGGCACTGTTTTCGGCGCAAGCAGGTTTCCTTTCGATCACGGCTCGGAGCAAAGCGGCGCGGTGCATCCACCACTAACGGCGTGACATAGCGCGCGCCATCTTTACGTATTCGGTTATGATCGGTTCTGAGTTTCAAAAATCGCATGATGTCTTATCCTCTTTACCGACCATACGCGCTTTGCCAGCAGATGAAAGCTGATGAAGCGAGCTTGAGAGTGCACAGAAGCTTGCTTGTAATTGAGTTGTTTATCGCCACTAAAAACGCCTGCCGTATTCGCGCGAATGCCAGCGGTTATTTCTGCACAACCAGAAAAAATTTAAACCAAAAGGAAGGGGTAAATAAAAGTGATGAGAGCGATAAAAAGACAAGAATAGGGAGGTGAACAAAAGTAATGACCGTTTATTTCGCACATTAGGGTTCTAAGACGGGGCTGGGTGATGCAACACAAAAGCGTTAACGTCAACCCAAGATCCGACTCTCTATTTGATGTTGGTTTTTCAACATAATGCGTTATCAGGTGCGTATTTACGTGACAGATTAGTTAAGGCTGGGCATAGTCACACGGCTCGCCGCACCGCTGCAGGTTGAGGCGTTACTCTCTTCCCTTTCCTAGACTGGTCTGTGTACTGACTAAATCAACCTAACAGCTAGGCATCACTTGTTAACCCGTTTATCAATTGTCCACACAACACCATTGGTCAATCGCGTCCCCCGTAAGACGGCATTACATTGTCACTTACTCTTATTTCATTTAGACAAGCCTAAATGCCACCCAATTATTTCACATCGCTGGCGTCTGCTCCCGCAACGACCAAGTGAGTAAGTTACTCAATTAATTTGGCTTCGTTAAGCATTCCTTAAAAAGTGAAAATCTCTTTGAACGTATAACGGGAGGCATATGGGGGACAAAACGGAGACCGCGAGATCCGATCCACTGAGAAAAATCTGATCTTAACAATCTTATGAATTGCATTTACCTAGGATGAATTCACGAAATTGACACATAGATGACAAAATTTAGGTGGAAATACTAGATATACACCTAAAAGATGTCATAATTACCTAGATTTTGTCAGCATTGGATTTTTTGTTAATGGATAATGAAGAGTATTTTTACCCAGTCGTTAGCGATAACCTACCGAAACATATCAAGAAAGGGCATCAACTTGTCTTTAGCCGACAAGATCTTTCTTCACGTGAAGCGGACATGTTTGCCTTAATGGTGGCACACATGAAAGCAGCAGATTGGGACCAGTCGACTCCTCATTATGAATTTACTTCCCACCAACTCTCAGAATGGCTTGGGGTCGAATCCAAACACATTGGTAGCAATCTAAGCCCAGTCGCCAACCGTTTAGCTAGTCGAAAAATTGGTATTAAGGTGGAAACTCCAAAAGGAGACACCGAGTTCGATTACCGTCCATTGTTCAAGCACATTGCCTATAAAAGCGGTGTTCTGACTATGGTACCTAACGATATGCTGAAATCTGAGTACATCGAATACAATCAAGGCTTTGCTCTGATCAATACTCGCAACTTCTTCGATGTAAAAAAAGAATACTCAAAAAGATTGTATGAGCTTCTTAGCCGCTTTAAAGACAAGGGCTTTGAAATGCACTCACAAAAACTAGACGAGTTAAAAGGCGTGTTTGGTTTACTTGATGAAGTTGGCAAACTGAAAAAAGACAAAGCATCATTTAAAAACAACAGCGTTTTTATGAAGCGCTGCATCCGTGAGAGCATCAAAGAGCTCTCTGAGCATCCACAGATCAGTAAAGAGTTGTTGTTCTTAGAAAGCGACAAAGGTGAGAAAGGTTTTGAGGTGATCAAAAAAGGTCGCTCAATTACAGGCATTAAGTTCCTTTTCCGCTGGATAAAATTGGGCACCATCGACGAGCTAAACCAACATGATGCACTCAAAAACATCCGCGAACTTGAACTTAAGCGTTTACAAAACAATGTCAAACTCACCGATTCAGAACTGGAAAACCTTGCGATAGCTTACCGATACATAGGTCGCGATGAACAAGCTCTAAAAGTAGAAGAGAGTTTATCACGAAGACATTTCCAACAAGTTCAGCAGGTTGAGGAAGCAGAGCAGACGGATATCGACTCATTGATGGAAAAGATAGACACGCTCGCGACTATGAGTAATAACCCGGATTATTAAAGCAAACACTTTTTAGGTGTTCACTTCAAATAAATGACATTATTTAGGTGTTTTTCTCTTTAAGTGACTTTTTTTAGGCGAGAAAGTGGTGTTCAAGCGAGGTACATGCCCAAAATTAGGACACCGAAACCTAAAATATGTCATCTATACCTCAAATTTGTCACGTTATAGGCACTCAAATGAGGCAACACCTAAAATGTGTCATCTAAACACCTAATATTTACACTCAAACACCTAAAATATGTCATCAATGACCTGATATAAGATCATTAAGACCTATAATATGATCATCACCACCTATATTTTGTTATCTAAACACCTTAAATATGATCATTTGAGCTTGATTTATCATTTAAAAACAATAGCTTACAAGGTCTATAGATCTTATAGATCTCATAGTTAAAATAGTAATATATAGATATATATAGATCCTTATAGTTATTGTGGATAACTGGAAAATCAAAGATTTACACAGTTGCCCACAATCCAAAATCAATCTTTCTCTTTTTTCTTATGATCACAAATTAGGTCAAACCGCACTTTCTCATTACAGACTCTTGCTATAACAACTCCTTACACAAGGAGGGACCATGAGTCATTACGCTTACTTAAGAGTGTCATCAGATAGCCAAGATACCGCGAATCAAAAACACGGCATTTATGAATACTGCAATAAATTTGGGATTGGTGATCTTTGTTTTGTTGAAGATGTCGTCACAGGTAAAAAGAAATGGCACGAACGCAAACTTGGTCGACTAATTGAAGGTATGGAAAGGGGAGACAAACTCATCTTTGCCGAAGTCAGCCGGATCGCTCGTTCAACCTTGCAAGTATTAGAAGTGCTTGAGATCTGCATGGAGAAAGGTATTGATGTATACATTGCCAAACAAAACATGCAATTGGATGGTTCAATGCAAGCTCGTATTACCGCGACGGTATTGGGTTTAGCGGCTGAAATTGAGCGCGAATTTATCTCAATGCGCACCAAAGAAGCTCTAGCAGCCAGGAAAAAGGCCGGCGTGATACTCGGTCGACCAAAAGGTCCCGCTGAGCGCTTAAAGTTAGACGCCAAACGTGATCAGATAGAAAAGTACATAAAATTAGGGTTGGGAATTCGCCCAACCGCCAAATTGATTGATGAAGCGCCAAGTACGCTGCGTGATTACATTAAGCGCAAAGGTATAAAAGCGATCACTGTTGCTGAAAGTGCTTAGCAGGGGACATATTGCGACCCAATACCGCGGCGATAACAATATGGTCCGGTTTTCTAATGTAGTAAATCACATGATGCTTTAAAGGAAAGCGGCAATAACCCGCACCCAGTTCGGGCATGTCGATACCAATTAATTCGTTATTGGCTAACAACGTCATTGATTGTTTGAGTTCATTGAAATAGTTAGTCCATTGCACACTTCCCCAGTTTTCGAGTGTGTAGCGGCGGATATCGATAAGATCGGTCTGTGCGGCAGGAGAAAGTTTGTATTGTGCCATTAGTCAAACTTGCCTAGATCCAATTCGTTCATGAAGGTATCGCCATCGACCAAATTATCATTCGCGATATCTCGCTCCGCTTGCTCAAAACGCGACTTCACCATGGCCATCTTTAAAGCTTCAAGCTCTGCATATTCTTCGCATGACATCATGACTGCCACCGGTGAACCATTTTTGCTGATTTGTACAGGCTCACGCTGTACCTTCATAAGTAGGTCACCAAATTTAGTTTTTGCCGTATTAGCGGTTAATGATTGCATAGAGTGCTCCTTTTTCGTTCATTATAGTCGAATCGTTCGATTCATGCGAATCATTCGAGGGGATGGGAAAAGGGAGTGTCCATAAAGGTGTACTTTTAGGTCACTAAACTTATAAGTACCTCATTGCGTCCAATATGTCCTGTTGAATTCAAATGTACATGCCCATAATATAAATTATATGTTTTTGAACAATTTTGGTGTCCATCATGCAAATAGGCTACGCGCGCGTCAGTTCCAGCGATCAATCTCTAGCGATTCAAGTAGATCAGCTTACCCAACTCGGTTGTGAAAAAATTTTCCAAGAAAGTGCCAGTGGTAAAGATTCGGAACGCACTCAGTTAAACGCTATGATCGATTTTTCCCGCGAAGGCGACACCATCCACGTAATGAAAGTTGACCGCTTGGCTCGTAACACCATCGATGCATTACAAATTGCCGATACCCTGGCACAAAAAGGTGCAGGTCTCGTCTTCCATGATTTAGGTAACGTAGATATTAACAGCGATGTCGGTCGGGTTATTTACACCACAATATCAGCGTTCGCAGAAATGGAGCGAAAACGTATTCTAAAGCGTTGTAATGAAGGTAGGGAGCGCGCCAGAGCCGAAGGAAGGCACCTCGGCCGATTTCCTGATAAGACGCTTCATCAGCGCATACAAGCGCTGGCAGAGCAAGGAATGAACAAGCATGCGATCAGTAAAGAGTTGGGTTGCAGTCGGACGACGGTGTATAAGGTTTTAGCCAATAAACTGTGAATGGTGCAAATTAGCTTTTTAATCAGTAGTCCGAATACTAATTTATTCGTATATGGGTAATGTTATTCCTAAATCCAAAGAAGTTACTTACCTTATTTTTAATGTAGGAATAATTAAAATCCCCCTCCATTGATAAGGTTATGTATTGATTTATATGCCAATAAAAGTTAGGTCTTCTTAAACACTGTAGACCGAGTTTTGGTGTTGGTATGCGGAACATGAAGTAGCCTTGCTAATAATATAGTGTAGTATTAACCGATTTTTATCGCCCCGAGATAGTGTTTATGAACAAATTTTTAGAAATTATTGATACATTTTCAGAGATGCAAGATGTCGAGAATGTATACGACAAAAAAGCGAGAACGTATGGAGATGTTGAGGGTACATACACTCCTTCTGAGGCTTTTTTGGTTAAGTATATTTATGAAAATGATCGAATTTCTGTCACTAACATATCAAAAAAAATGTACAAGTCTAAAAGTGCCATATCACAAATGCTTAAGCGAATTGGTGATAAGGGTTTGATTGTAATCAATAAAAATTCAATCGATGCTAGATATATGGACATTACACTAACTGAATTGGGCATAGAGTTATATTTTGCTAGACAAAAAGTTAACGATAACTATTCCGAGCAACTCGAAAAGTACCTAGAGCCTTTATCATCCGAAGAACTGGATACAGTAATGAAGTTTCTCGATTTATATATGAAATTCAGGAAAGACACTTCTCTTGGGAAAAATTAGACCTTAGTCATTTCTAAACACAGTCCTTTTTCTTTTTTGCTGATTCATCTCACAAAGTAGCAGCAATTGCTTTTTTCTACATTGATAGTTAAGGACCTTAACTATATAGTTAACCACCTTAACTATGTGTTTGTTTTGATCTATTTGAGGTTGTTTATGACAGAAAAAAGCTCGTTATCTCATACAGTTAGACCGCCCACGGCGGTTGAGTCGTTCTCTTGTTTTGCCTTTCTAATTGGTGCGATATTTTTTGGTATTGTGATTCATGGTGTCAGCATAGGGATTATCATGGTCCTTGCGACAGTAGTGGCGCTAATAGTCGGCTATCGTTGTGGGTACCAGTGGAAAGATATAGAACAAGGTATTGAACAGGGAATCGGTGATGTGATTCCCGTGCTAACGATAGTACTGGGTATTGGTTTTACGATTGCTACATGGATGTTTTCGGGAACTATCCCTGTTTCTATCTATTATTTACTTAGCATTGTAAACCCGGATTATATTGTTGCTTTTGCCTTTATCGCATGTTCAGCTACCGCTGTAGCCATTGGTACCTCTTGGGGGACCGCTGGTACTATCGGTGTCGTTATGATCGGAATGGGAGAGATTGCTGGCGTGCACATGCCCTTATTAGCCGGAGCTGTTGTTGCTGGCTCTATGTTTGGTCAGATTTTTTCTCCTATGTCTGATATGTGTAACCTTGCATCTTCAATTAATAAGATTTCCACTTACAACACCCTAAAAGGGACTTCGTATATAGTTTTCCCAGTGACAATTATCTCTATTGTTGCGTATCTATTTTTGGGTATGTCTTACAATGAAGAAGTTGCTACAACGACGTTATCGAACAACTTTTCAGAACAAGTCGAAGCACTATTCAACGTTAATCCTCTTGCCGTACTTCCGTTAATCATACTTATGGGTTGCGCTATTAAAAGGCTCCCAGTTGTACCATCAATGTTTGGTGCTGGTTTTTTAGCGATTGCTATTGGTGTCGGTCTGAATGGCTTCAGTGTTATTGATGGCTTAAAGGCAAGTTGGGGTGGTTTCAGTGTAGATATGATACCAGCATCAAAAGACATGATTGTATCGGACCAAATCCGTTCTCTTGTTGGTCGAGGTGGTATCGATTCCATGGCATGGATGTTCACGCTAATGTTCTGTGCAATGATGTTTATCGGTATTTTTTCTAAGATTGGTTGCCTGAATGTCATTGTCGAGACTTTATTCGGTAATATGAAGAAAAAATCATCGCTTGTTTTTGCTTCTGTTAGTGCAACGCTAGTGACAGCTATTGCGACAACCGAATCTTATATTTCAGTTATCGTTCCCACTGAGTTGTTTAAAGAAAAATTTAAAAATGCAGGGTTGCCTCGCGTTAGCCTTTCAACTGCAACACTATCAGCATCAGCTATTTTTATTCCTTTAATACCTTGGGGCAGTACTGGTATCTATATGTCAGGTGTAACAGGTGTATCGATCATGCAATTAGCTCCGTTCGCATTTTTCTGCTGGATGCCCGCTATCATGACAATCGTATTTGGTTTCTTGAATTTTGGAGCAAAAGACGAAAATGAACAACTTGAACTAGCGGAGGAAAAATAATCATGAAGTATAATTTTGATAATATTGTGGATCGAAGTGGCACAGATAGCATGAAGTGGGAACACATCAGTATGTTTTACCCTAAAGCTCAAGATGATGTGCTATCTATGTGGGTTGCGGATATGGATTTTGCGTGTGCACCACAAATTCTAGATGCTATAAAACAGCGTACGGATAGACAAATTTTAGGTTATTCTCATTCTTCAAACGAACAGTTTTTAGATGCTGTTCAAGGTTGGTTCTCTCGTCGTTTTAATTGGACTGTGGATAAAGAAAGCATCGTTTACGCCCCAGGTATCGTGCCTGCTCTTGGATTCTTGGCTAATATTTTGGCTGAAGAAGGGGAGGGTATTTTAATTCAACGTCCGGTCTACTACCCTTTTACGCGGATGATTGAAAAAAATAACCGCAAGTTGGTTAATAATCCGTTGAGGTACCAAAATGGTGACTGGTTTATGGATCTAGATGACTTGGAGAACAAGATCGTTTCTGAAAATGTTAAAGCGATTTTCTTCTGCAGTCCTCATAACCCAACAGGAAGAGTATGGACAGTTACAGAATTGGAAGGATTCTTATCGATCTGTAAGCGTCACAATTTATGGGTCGTATCGGATGAGATACATTTTGATTTGATTCGTAAGGGTATTAAACATACGCCTCTTGAGTTAATTGATCCATCTTACAAACATCGAATTATCACTTGTACTGCTCCGAGTAAGTCATTCAATTTAGCTGGCGTCCAATTGTCAAATATCGTAATTAATGATGAAGAGATGCGTAATAACTGGCATGAATTTATGCATGGTCGTTTTGGTCTTGGTGATCCGAACGCATTTGCGCTTGTTGCTTGTCAGGCTGCGTATAATGAAGCGGAGTCATGGCTTAACCAAGTGAACGAATACATTGATGGGAACTTTAATTTCATTCGTGAGTTCATAAATGAGAATAATCTCAAGATGAGACTGGTTGGTGGTGAAGGTACCTATCTTGCGTGGATTGATATGCGAGCTTACAACTTGACCGATGAGCAATTGACCGAACTGGTTCTCGAAAAAGCCAATATCGCCCTTGATGATGGTTATATTTTTGGTGAAGAAGGCACGGGATTTCAACGGATTAATGTCGCGTGTCCACGCTCTAGGGTTGTTCAATGTATGAACTCACTTAAAGCTGCATTCTCGGGGTTATAAAAAATAGAAGGGAAGTGAGTTATTCACTTCCCTTTTTTGCAGGAATTAATCACCCATCAGTTCATTTTGATACACTAAAGAACTTTAAATTATCAGTTGGTGTAAGAGGGTTAACCTGCTGAAACGGGATTATTGGTTGAGTAATAACGCTTAGTTAACTCAGCTTCTGGTAGTTGAAGTCGCATTTTTATTTTCGAAGAGCTAGCGTGAGCCATGCTATTGATGGCCTTGCTAAGCACTCCAGCCTAAACTAGCCACTACCCAGTGGTGAACACGCAAAAACATGTCATGGGCTAAGCGCGTGACGCTGCGCGACACAGCCCATCACATAAACGTCATCATCACTGAGGCGGCTGCATTTAGGCTTCCGTAGCAAGGCCGCTGAAAAGGTCGATTTCCAACCCCATCCCCCAAGCTTGGGGCTTTCAGTTCAAATTCAACATAATGTGGAATAATGCGCAATTGCACGGGCTTTTCGTCAGCAAGCTGCCGAGCCCTGAGCAACTACAAGCATTATTGGACATTATGTGTAAATTTTCACAACCGCACAGAAAGCGTGCTCTAAGGTGGCCAGCAAAGCTGGCGTCTATTTATCTGCCTTGCCCAAAGGGCAAAGCAGGGAAAAGGCGTGCGCATCGCAAAACCAGAGGTGTTTGCCATGCGGTTTAGTGAGTTGCGCTTTTATGACGTTGTCACCAGTTGAAGAGTTATGTTGTCCGTACCGGCCAATCCATAAAAATCGCAAGCTATTTTATGGAGACCCACCACATCCCCCGCCCACCCAATGCTGCGCCCCGTTCTTTGGTAAAGTGAGAGCGGCTGGGTTGGCGTAACATCGCTTCATCACATGAAATTTAATGGCGCAGCGGTGGTCGTGTCGTGGTTGGGGGGCGATCGAAGATGATTTTGGACCGTTTAAATACCACCCATCAACACGTATTTCACTTCTTGGTATTCCTCTAGTCCCTGGTAAGATCCTTCGCGACCAAGTCCTGATTCTTTTACACCACCAAAAGGTGCAACCGTCGTTGAAATCAGCCCCTCGTTTACTCCAACAATCCCAGTCTCTAGGGCCTCACTCACTCGCCACGCTCTAGAGAGTGAGCGTGTATAAATATAGGCACATAGACCGGACTGCCCGCGATTGGCACGCTCGAGCACACTATGTTCATTTTGAAAACGGAACAACGCGGCAACAGGACCAAAAGTCTCTTCGTGAGCAATCAACATATCATCGCTGACTTCAGTGAGCACATAAGGTGTAAAAAAGTTGCTGTCTGCGGAGGGGGCTTTCCCAAATGCGACCTCAGCCCCGAGGGCGAGGGCATCATTGACATGAGTAATAACCTTATCGACGGCTCGACGATTAATCAGTGGACCAATCTGAATATTCGGTTCAAACGCATCGCCAACCTTTAGCTGCGCAACGCGATCAACGAGCTTCTTCGTCACCTCTTCATATACTGAGTCGTGTACGTAGATGCGATTGGCGCAAACGCACGTTTGCCCAGCATTTCGAAATTTAGCAATCATGATCCCATCGATAGCAGCATCAATGTCTGCATCATCAAAGATGATGAAGGGGGCGTTTCCACCTAATTCAAGGGACAGCTTTTTGATGGAAGATGCCGCTTGTTGCATTAATTCTTTGCCCACCAAGGTGGAGCCAGTAAAAGAAAGTTTTCTAACAATTGGGCTACTGAGTAACGTTTTACCAATTGCTTTGTTGTCCCCAGTGATCACCGAGAACAGCCCACTTGGAATTCCAGCTTGATGAGCTAGGTCGGCAAGTGCAAGTGCAGTAAATGGTGTCTCAGGTGCGGGTTTTAAAATTACCGCGCAACCTGCGGCAAACGCCGGTGCGCATTTACGGGTCACCATTGCAGCTGGAAAATTCCAAGGGGTAATCGCAGCAACAACACCGATCGGCTCGCGTAGAGTGAGGATACGTGCGTCATCGCGATGTGAGGGTATGACATCACCATAGCTGCGCCTAGCCTCTTCAGCAAACCATTCGACAAAGCTTGCGGCGTATTCAACTTCGCCACGTGCTTCTTTTATCGGCTTGCCTTGTTCACGGGAGATGATATAGGCGAGCTCCTCGGTGTGTTGTACGATTAATTGATACCAACGGCGCAGAACACGCGCTCTTAACGCCGCTGTTTGGGCTTTCCAGGTTTTAAATGCTTGCTCTGCCAATTTAATGGCTTCAGCAGTCTCTTTCGAACCCATGTAAGGGACACTACCTACAATACCTTTTGTGGAAGGGTTATAGACATGAAATGAAGCGTTATTTGTCGCGCTACACCAATGGCCACCGATAAAACATTGCTCTCTAAATAACGATCGAGTTTGAGTCGTCATGATCATTTCCTATCTACCCCGAATGGAATGAGGTGTTATCCAGTTTTTGTTGTGAGTAATTAAACTTCGGCGTGCTTATCGCGGTAAGTTTGACTATTTACCCATTCATGGTCTTTTTCCCAAGTGAACTGCCACTTGCGAGAAGGACCAGCCATCACATTTAGGTAGTAGTTGTCATAACCTGCAATGGTCGCAACTGGGTGGTAGCCTTTCGGTGCTTTCACGACATCCTTGTTATATACCGCCATCGATTCATCCAATGAACGGTCATCCGTGTAGACGCGTTGTAGGCAGAATCCTTGTGATGGATTTAAGCGATGGTAGTAGGTTTCTTCAAGATATGTTTCGTGAGGCTCATTCGATTGATCGTGTTTGTGACTTGGGTAAGAGCTTGTGCAACCTTCTTCAGTATACACTTCGACCACCAATAAGCTGTCAGCCGGTTTGTAGTCAGGAAGAATGTTGTGCACATAGCGGCGGTTGTTTCCAGCGCCACGCGCTTCTGCGTCGATATCATCCGGGGAGATTAAACGAGTCTCGTAAGTGCCTTTTCCTGGTGCTTTACATACGGCGAGTTCGAGTTCTGTCAAAGCTTCAATATCGATAGATTGATTAGGTGCGACGTATACTGCATACGGTTTTTTGCGCTCAAACGGATCCATGCGGTCACCAATGTTTTCAAAGCAATGTTCGCCCGCTTTTATCGTCGCTTTACCGGCTACAAGTACTAAACAAATCTCTAGGTCAGCTTCGAACTGTGTCAGTGTTTGACCTGGTTGCAGTTCGAATGCCTCAAAGCCAACGTAGTCCCACTGGGCATTTGCAGGGGTAATTTGTTGCGTGCAGCCATCAGGGGTTCCTGGCTGGTATTTTGAAAGAAGCTTAGACATAGCGTCTCCTGGAATTTTACAACTGTCGAAAGGATTTTGTTTTTTGGATATTATGAAATATTTATTTCATTTTCAATGCAAAGTTCATACAGTTTATCTCTCAAATTGCCGCTCTAATCTTTTTCTTATAATAACTTTACCAAGATCACAAAAGTCACTGAGCATTTCAAAATGGTGTTGAAATGAAAATTTTATTTCATATAGTGACGTTGTTATGAGCTGTGCTGATTTAGACGTTAAAAGCGTGAAGTTGCTTTAGCGTCGCTGTTTGGAGATGTGGTATGGGCACTTTAAGAATGACTACCGCGCAAGCGTTAGTGAAATTTATGAATCAACAGTATGTTGAATTTGATGGTATAGAACAAAAATTTATCCATGGTGTATGTACCATTTTTGGTCACGGTAACGTCGTGGGTCTGGGGCAAGCACTTGAAGAAGACGCCGGTGATTTGATTGTCCATCAAGGATGCAATGAGCAAGGCATGGCTCATATTGCCCTCGGTTTTGCTAAGCAGCACAAGCGCAAGAAAATTTATGCGGTGACTTCTTCGGTTGGTCCGGGCGCAGCCAACATGATCACTGCAGCGGCAACGGCTACGGCGAACCGCATACCTGTTTTGTTCTTACCGGGTGACATCTACGCCACACGCCAACCAGATCCTGTATTGCAACAGGTTGAGCAATATCATGATGCATCGATTAGCACGAATGATTGTTTTAAACCTGTCTCTCGTTATTGGGATCGTGTTAATCGACCAGAGCAGATCATGAGTGCAATGATTAATGCAATGCGAGTATTAACCGATCCCGCCGATACTGGCGCGGTGACCATCTGTTTGCCTCAGGATGTTCAAGGTGAAGCTTATGATTACCCAGAGTATTTCTTTAAGAAACGTGTGCATCGTATTGAGCGTCGCCCAGCGACTGAGGCAATGATCGATGATGCGATTGAGCTGATTACTGCCAAGAAGAAACCAATGCTAATTTGTGGTGGCGGTGTTCGCTACTCTGAGGCTCACGAAACATTCCGCAAGTTTGCTGAAACCTATGGCATTCCATTTGGTGAAACCCAAGCAGGCAAAAGTGCGATTGTGTATGACCATGAGCTCAATCTGGGCGGAGTGGGAACAACCGGCTGTTTAGCGGCAAACCTTATTGCTAAAGAGGCAGATTTAGTGATTGGGGTCGGCACTCGTTTCACGGATTTTACGACGGCATCAAAGTCATTATTCCAGAATCCAGATGTTGAGTTTTTAACCATTAACGTATCTGAATTTGACGCCAGTAAGTTGGATGCCGTTTCAGTTGTCGCGGATGCGAAAGTAGCGCTCGAGATGTTGCATGAGCGTTTAGAAAAATTGGGTTACGCCGTGGGCTATTCGGTGGACTATCAGAATAAGATCAGTGACGCGAAACAAGCTTGGCGCGATGAAATCGAACGGCTATTCACCACCCAGTTCAGCGATGGGTTTACACCTGAAGTGGATGGACATTTTGATTCTCAACTTACGGAATACCGTGAAGCACTTAATACCGAGCTGACACAAACTCGCGTATTAGGGTTGTTAGATAGACATCTTGAGGATAATGCGATTGTCGTTGGTGCGGCAGGTTCACTACCAGGGGATCTGCAACGCGTTTGGCGTCCAAAACAACCAGATACTTATCATATGGAGTATGGTTACTCTTGCATGGGGTATGAAGTTGCGGCAGCTGTTGGCGCGAAGATTGCGATGCCAGAACAACCGGTTTATAGCTTTGTGGGAGATGGTTCTTACATGATGCTTCACTCTGAGCTGCAAACGTCGATTCAAGAAGGTGTAAAAATCACAGTCATGTTGTTCGATAACGCGGCGTTTGGTTGCATCAATAACTTACAAATGAGCCAAGGTATGGGAAGTTATGGTACAGAAAACCGCTTCAGAGATCCAAAAACAGGTCAAATGACGGGTGCGTTAGTCCCGGTTGACTTTGCGAAGAATGCAGAGAGCTATGGTTGTAAAGCTTATCGCGTCCATAACGAAGAAGAGCTGTTATTCGCAGTTGAAGATGCGAAGAAACAAACCGTCTCTACTTTGATTGATATTAAAGTGCTACCGAAAACTATGACGAACGGTTATGAATCTTGGTGGCGTTGCGGTACAGCTCAAGTCGCTAAGAAGCCAGAGATTGTGGCTGCTGCGGACAGTATTCGTGAAACGTTAAAACGTGCACGTCAGTATTAATACTCAGACTTCTTTTTAATTGCTTACTACTTGTTATACCCCACTTTCAGAGTGTTTCAAGGGTTTTTACCACCATGATGGTCATCATGGTGGTTTTTTTTTGCCTAAATGGTATCGGGGGCAATAGCGCATCATATCGAGAACTAAAATGAAACAAAATATTCATTTTATTGGCAAGTGAAAGTTTCGTTGTTGTGGTCTGTTTTCTATAAGACTTTAAAGAATAGACATTTTTGTGTTTTTAAGTGGTGTTCTTAAACTGTAATCTCAATCACATATGGTGAAATTTGTTTCATCATTCATTGTAAATGAAACAAATATTTCGTATAAATGTAGCATTGAAATTTAAAGTGTTCGGCGTTTTTCAGGTTTGAGCACAGATGAGTTTAACCAGTGGTTTCAAATTTCAGCTTGAGCTGATCAGTTATAAGGTTTGAAGATTGATGGACAAGAAACTAGATGTAATTTGTATGGGGCGCATCGCAGTTGATCTTTATGGTCAGCAGATCGGTTCACGTCTCGAAGACATGACTACATTCTCAAAGTACCTAGGTGGTTCTTCGGGTAACGTTGCTTATGGCACTGCCGTTCAAGGTTTGAAATCGGCGATGCTAGCGCGTGTGGGCGATGAACATATGGGGCGCTTTTTGCGTGAAGAGTTAGCCAGTGTTGGGTGTGATACCAGCCACTTGATCACTGATAAAGAGCGTTTAACTGCATTGGTGATCCTAGGTATTAAAGATGAAGATACTTTCCCTCTGATTTTCTACCGTGATAACTGTGCAGACATGGCGATCACCAAAGAAGATGTGTCAGAAGAATTCATTGCTTCTGCTCGTTGTCTTGCGATTACAGGCACACACTTATCGCATCCTCAAACACGTGAAGCGGTGTTAACGGCATTGAAATATGCCCGTAAGCACGGCGTTAAAACGGCTTTGGACATCGACTATCGTCCAGTGCTTTGGGGACTGA